>NZ_JBICXG010000003.1:581718-594225 GCF_043200175.1 Streptomyces sp. NPDC048462 | reverse complement strand
CGCCAATGCTCCGCATTCACTCCCTCCTCCGCCTTGCAGCCGCACGCACCGGACACCGCTCCCTGATCCGGCCTGATCCAAACGAAAGACCCTGGTTCGGCTCTGCCGTGCAGCAGGGCCGACCAGCGGGCCGCGGAGAGAGCGCCGATCTGCGGGACGGTCGCCCCGGCGGCGAGACCGGCCGCCATGAGCGGCACCAAGGGCGCCGCCGTCAGGGCCAGTGCGACCAGGGCGGTGATCGCTGCGGCGTGTGCGCACAGGAGGGGAACGAGGACGCGCGGCTGTCCGAACCGGTCCATGAGACGGGCCGTCTGGGGGCCCACCAGGGTCTCCGCCACGGCGTACGAGCCGGTGACCAGGCCGGCCGCTCCGAAGGACCCGGTCTCCGCATGGACCAGCCGGACGATGCCGAGACCGGCCATGGCAACGCCGACCCGGGCGGGGGCCGCGGCCAGGAAGAAGGCCGCGGCACCGGGGGTCCGCAGGGCCGATCGGTAGGCGGAGTCCCCCGCGCCGGCCGGGCGGCAGGAGGAGGCGCCCGTCCCGGCCGGTCGCGGATGGCGAGGCCCCCGTACCGTCAGGCGGAGACGTGCGGTGCGACGACGGAACCAGTGCCGCGGTGTCACGGCGAACCTTCCGCTGCACGGTGGGACGGCCCGGGGAAGCGGCGCCCTGGGGAGCCGGCCCCGCCGCCAGGAGTCGTCCATGGTGACGCGGACGGGACGGAATCACGGTCCGCGTCGGCGTCGGCTCCAGCGCCGGCAGAAATGTCGAGTGGTGAGATCGGGAACCGAGATCACGGAACGGATCTCGCGGAGCACGACCATAACCGCGATGCGGGGCACGACGACAGCCGCGATGCGGGGCTCCGAGAAGACCGTGCGGGATTCCTCGTTCCCCCGCGCGCGTGGTTGAACGACGGCGACCCGTGCGGGTTACACGTACCGGTGGCACCGCCGTGATAGCCCTGGGACCACCCCGTGAGGGTGAGGACGCGGGTCAGGAGCCCCGGTGACCACGCTTCTGACGGGCAATCACCCGTAGCCCCGCAGGGCCGCCGAGTACAGCAGAGAAGGTTCATGATGCGTACCACCAGGAAGATCGCCGTCGCCGTCGCCGCCACCGCGCTGTTGGGCGCCACGGGCGGGGCAACCGCGCAGGCCGCGTCCGTGACGGCCGTCGGCGCCGCGCCCTCCGCATGCCGTCCGGCCAACCACCTCGCGAAGATCACCAACGCGCCCGCCAGTGCGGGGCACCGCCACTACCGGGTGACCCTCACCGCCCCGCGCGGCTACGACCCGTGCCGCCTCGCCGGTTCGCCCACCGATGTGCGGTTCTCGAACCACGGCGCGCAGAACAGGATCAGGGCCGGCCACTACGGCGACCAGCGCACGGCCGTGACCTTCGGGCCGGGGCACCCGGTGCACTTCGACATCCAGGTTCCCAACAACGGCAGCGGCGTCGTCGCGGACGAGGCGTCCTTCACGCTTCGGGCTCCGGGCGGGGAGATCCCGGGAACGTCCGTCGCCGAGGGCAAGCTCAAGGTGACGACCGGCACCGTCGTCGGTCCGGTCCGGCGCGGCGTCTGAGCCCTTCCGGGCCACACGCCCCCACGGCCTCTTCCGGCCCTCGCCTCCCCCGGCGAGGGCCGGCTCTTCGCGGTGGCCGTTCCAGCCCGCCGGAGTCCGCGCGCGTTGGCCGCCGAACTCGTGGCCGGACACCGGTCACCGGCCACACGGTTGGCGCTCCGCCCGGCCCCGATGCCTGCGGCGACTCGCGCACCACCCGTGACCAGCGAACGCACCCGCACGCCTCCGCTAGCATGTTCGAACTCGCGACGAGCGTCCCCATCGCCCGCCATTCACCGGAAAGTCGGGCTTTCCGGGACGAAGAGTGACGTACTAAACCAACATCTAACAAATCGGCCAAACAATTGATACCTATAGTATCGCGGGTGTTTTCGCGAATAAATAGCAGAACCTCGTTCGCCCAGTGGCGTCGGTCCAGGGCGATACTGTGGGGCACGGCAGCGGTGGTGACCCTCGGATTCCTCATAGCCCTGGAGATCGCCGCACGTCGTTACGGTCTGCCGGGGCCGATAACCACCCAGGCGCAAGAGGTAATAGTCGCACCCCAGTCGGGCTTCCTGCTCTACGCCAGCATGGCGTTGATGATGGTGGTGCTCACCTGGCGGCAACGCTTCATCGCGATGGGCACCGCGATAGGTATCGACGTCATCATCCTGCTGGTGCGCTGGGCGACCGATACCATGGTGACCCATGGACATCCCTTCGGAAACGGCGCGTTGTGGGTGATTCTGGGCTGCGGGATCATCGCCGTCACACGCCGCACGGGCCAGGAACGAATCCTGCTGCTGAAGGGCGTCGGCCTCGGCCTCCTGCTGGTGACCGGCCGCAAGACCGGTGACACCTGGCTGCTCATCACCTCGAAGACCCGCCCGGCGGTACTCGACCAGTACGTCGCGACCGCCGATCACGCGCTGGGCAACCCGTCGTGGCTGGTGGGCAGGATGGTCCAGGCGACCGGCCCGGTCGGGGACCACTTCCTCGACTCCGTCTACACCCAGCTCGCAGTCGCCGCGGTCGTCGTCGCGCTGTACCAGCTGCGCAACGTGGCGGCCGACCGCCGCTTCCCCGGCCACCACCTGGTGCGCACCTTCCTGGTCATAGGCCTCCTCGGGCCCGGCATATACGTGCTCTTCCCGGTGGTCGGCCCGATCTTCGCCTACGGTGCCGACGGCGGACACTGGGCGGTGTCCGATCTGTGGCCGAACACAACGCCGCGGATCATGGCCCCGCACCACATGTCGTTCGACGAGATCACCCCGCGCAACTGCATGCCCAGCCTGCACACCGCATGGGCGACGTGCATCTTCATCCACTCCCGCAAGGGGCCCCGGGCACTTCAGTACGCGGGCGCGTTCTGGCTGTTGGCCACGCTCTGCGCGACCTTGGGCTTCGGCTACCACTACGGCGCGGACATCATCGCCGGGGTGGTGTTCACCCTCACGATCGAGGCGGGTCTGCGCACGTTCGACCGAGGCTGGGACCGGTCGGGAGTCAAGCTCGTCGCCTACGGTGTCGGCGTGTTCACCGCGCTCCTGCTCTCCTACCGCTTCCTGTCGATGCAGATGGCCCACCACCCCTGGGTGTTCGGCCCGCTTCTCGTCCTGGCGATGGCCTCGGTGATCCACGGCTACGTACGGACGACCGAACAGTGGGAACCGAAGACCGCCCCGGTGCGGCAGCCGGAGCCACTGCCGGAACCGGTCTGAGGCGGTGAACCGCCGGGTGAGCTCCGCCCCCGGACGGGGCGGGGTTCACCCGAGGCCACTGCGGAGGCGCGGCGGCCCGTTCGGGGTGCCGGTCGACGACGTGGGCCGGCCCGAGACCCGGTACGCCCGCGAGAGCGGTGACCTGGTCGCGGGCGACGGCGCCCGCGCCGACGAGGGCCATGCGGTGGTCGCCCTCGCGCTGTCCTGTCGGTTCGTCGCCACCCATCGACACGTCCCCCCGCTCCCGGCCGACGCTCTTGGGTAGCCTGCGCCCGTGGAAATCGAACTGAACACCGGCAACTGGCTGGCGGACACCCGGACGTCCTACGACACCGTGGCCGACAGCTACGCGGACCAGGTGCGGAACCTGCTGGACGACACACCTGAGGAACGCGCCGTCCTGGCGCTGTTCGCCGGCCTGGTCCGCGAGAACGGCGAGGGTCCGGTCGCGGACGTGGGGTGCGGCCCCGGAAGGATCACGGCCCACCTGCACGGACTGGGCGTGGACGCGTTCGGCATCGACCTCTCCCCCGGGATGATCGCGGTGGCCCGGCGGGACCATCCCGGCCTGCGGTTCGAACCCGGGTCCATGACGGAACTCGCCCTCACCGACGGCTCAGTGGCCGGTCTGGTCGCCTGGTACTCGCTCATCCACGTCCCCGACGAGGAGCTCGATCCGGTCCTGGCGCACTTCCATCGCGTACTGCGGCCCGGTGCGCCACTGCTGCTCAGCTTCCACGTCGGGGACGAGCGGAAGCTGAAGACCGAGGGGTACGGCGGGCACCCGATGAACGTCTACGTCCATCGCCGCCTGCCGGACCGGCTGGCCGCCCGGCTCGACGAGGCCGGGTTCGACGTCGGGACGCAGCGGACACTCACCTCGGCCGAGAGCAGGCTGGGCGGTCTCCTCCTCGCGCGCCGCCGCCCTGACGCCCGGTAGGGCAACGTGCCGGGAAACGGGCCCGCGAGCGGGACGGTTCAGGGGCTGATCTCCGGGTGGGCCGGGGAATTTCCGCTGGGGGACGGGCAAGTCGGAAGGATCTGTTGAGTAGTCAACTCCCCTCCTCTAATGTCTCGTTCATCGATCGGCCGCCCTCGGCCGGGAGTGCGCCACATGGAGCCCAGCTGCCCTGAGGGGCGGCCCCGAGAAGGGAGATCCACCATGGTCAAGCACTACATCAAGTACGCCTTCAGCACGCTCACGGCGGCGATGTTCGCCAGCATGGTCTGACGGATCAGCCCCGGCCTGGACCGGGAGTTCAGCCCGGTCCAGGCGCCAGGAGGCTCCCTTGTTCGCAACCGCGCTCAGCCAGCTCCGGTACGGCGCGGCGATCCTGCGCAACCGCCGTATCCGCCCGCAGGACCTGGAGCGCATCGCCCGGGACCTGGTCGCGACCCTCGCGGAGTTCGGCGAGCCGGGCGCCGACTCGGCCCTGCTGCCCGGCCGGGCCGGGGCCGTCGACCCTGCCGTACGGCGGACCGTGACCGAGCGCAGCCTGCGGGCGACGGCGCGGGCGGCGGCCCGGCACACGGCGTACTACCGCCGAACGTTCGACGACTTGGCGCTCGACCCCGGCTCACTCACCCCGGACACCTGGGACCAGGTTCCGGTCACAGCGAAGGCCGCCCTGCGCGGCCTGCCCGCCGCCTTCGTTTCCGCCGTCTCCGCTCCCGCGCTGATGGCGCTCACCACGGGGACGAGCGGCACCCCCACCACCGTCTGGTACTCCCGGGCCGAGGTGGAGATCGCGGTGGCCATGAGCACGGTCTCGGCCGTCCTCGGCCTGGGCCTGCGCCCCCGTCACACCGTCGCGTACGCGGGGTGCTCCCGGGCGACCCTGCCCCTGCTCAACGTGGCGGAGTCGGTGACCCGGATCGGCGCCTCGTTCGTCCAGATCGGCACCGTGGACCCGGCAGTCGCGCTCGACCGGCTCGCGACCCCGCTCGGGCTGCGCGGCAAGGCCCCGCAGATCACTCACCTGACCGTCTCCGCCTCCTACCTCTCGGCTCTCGTCGAGGAGGCGGAACGCGGCGGCCGGCATCCGTCGGACTTCGGCCTGGAGTCCATCGGCGTCGGCGGCGAGGTGCTCTCCGATCCGCTGAGGGAGCGCGCGTCGGCGGCGCTCGGCGCGAAGGTCTCCACCTCGTACATGATGACCGAGACCGTGCCGTCGGGCGGGACGCCGTGCGCCGAGGGGCATCTGCACCACACCACCGAGTTCGGGCATCTGGAGATACTCGACCCCGTGACCCACGCGCCGACGCCACCGGGCGCCGTCGGTATCATCGTGCAGACCCCGTACGTCCCCTACCGGGACTGCACCCTGCTCCTGCGCTACGCGACGGGCGACCTCGTCCGGCTCCCCGTGGGCGCGCCGGAGTGCGAAATGGCCCACCTGCCCGCGACCTCGCCGGTACTCGGCCGCTGGACGGGTCCGCTCAGCCGCGACATCACCACCTGGTCGGTGCTGAACCTGCTGGAGGCGGAGCCGGACATCCCGCTGCCCGCGCGCTACGCCCTGGTGGACGGCTCCGCCGGTCCGCGCCTGCACGTCCTGGTCCGCCGGCTGACCGCCGCCGGCCTGCTGGGACGGCTGGAGGAACGGGCCACCGCCGCAGGTCTCGCGCTGGACGCCGTCGTGCTCCATGACGACCCGGCCTCGATGCCACCGACCGGCCCGGTCCGCGCCGATCTGCGTGAGCGCACCTTCGAGGCGGTCCGCCCCGCCGGTACGCGTGTCGTGAGTCCGGCATGAGCGCCGTCGCCCTGGTGGGCCTCAACGTCTGCGTCGCCGCGATCACGGCGGCGGGCGCCGCCTACTTCGGCCGGATCCGGATGCCGCGCCCGCCGGTCGGCCGCTACGAGCTGCCCGACGTCGCCGTGGTGTCCGTCGTGGTCGTGGCCGCTCCCCTGGTCTATCTGGAACTGCCCCGCGCCGCGGTGGCCGTCGTGTTCGGGCTCGTCCTGTGCGCGGCGCTCCAGTTCACCCTCGCGCCCCTGTTCGGCGGGGGCCGGGCCTGGGTGGTCGCGCTGGGCTCGGTGGCGGCCACCGCCGGGTGCGCGTTCACCGGCCGGACGCTCGCCGTGACGGTGCTCACCGACGTGCTGCTCGCGATCGCCGTCGTGGGGGTGGCCAACATGTGGGCGCAGAGCGGTATGCGCTCGGCCCATGCCGCGTGGTTCGCGGGCGTGCTGGCCTGCTACGACCTGGTGGCGACGGGGCTCACTTCGGTCATGGACCGGTTCGCCGCCCAGGTCATGGGGCTGCCGTTCGCCCCGTTGCTGGCCCTCACCCGGGGCGATCCGCCGGTGGCACTGGGCCTGGGTGACCTGCTGCTCCTGGTGCTCTTCCCGCTGGTGGCGGTGAAGGCCTTCGGACGTGCCGCCGGTCTCCTCGCAGCCGGAATCGGCCTCGCGGTGTCGGCGGCGGTCAGTGCGCTGTTCGCCCTCGGGGCGCTGACCGGGGCGTTTCCGCTGCTCACGGCGCTCGGTCCGCTGATCGTGCTCCAGCACGTGCTGTGGGTGCGGGCCCGTGGAGCGGAGCGGACCGTCGCCGAGTGGCGCGCGGGAACCCCGGTGGCTGCGGCCGCCGCCGCTCCGACGGGCCCCGACCCGGAGTTGTTCAAGGCTCTCGAACCCGCCGATGCCGATGGGGTGGGGGCCGGCCTGCCGGACGGCGGCTGGCTCGCGGTCCTGGACGGCCGGGTGGTGGGAGCCGGTGCGTCGCCGGGCCAGGCACGTGGGGACGCGCGGCTCCGCGGCTGCGCGTCGGTGCCCGTGGTACGACAGCGGTGACCGGCCTCTCCCCGGGCCCGCCGGGGCTCTCGACGGCGCACGCGGGCGGCCGCGGCCCGTTACGTACTCTTGAGGCATGCGCATGCGCCCCACTCTGAGCTGGGCCCCCACCGAGGACCTCCCGCCCGCCACCACCGACCTGGAGCCGGTCACCGATGCGCTGGGCGCCGGCGGTGTGCTGGTGCTCAGCGGGGCCGGGATCTCCACGGAGTCGGGCATCCCCGACTACCGGGGCGAGGGCGGGAGCCTGAGCCGGCACACCCCGATGACGTATCAGGACTTCACCGCGAGCGCACAGGCCAGGCGCAGGTACTGGGCGCGCAGCCACCTCGGCTGGCGCACCTTCGGCCGGGCCCGCCCCAACGCGGGACACCGGGCGGTGGCCGCGTTCGGGCGGCAGGGCCTGCTCTCCGGGCTGATCACCCAGAACGTCGACGGCCTGCACCAGTCCGCCGGCAACCAGGACGCGGTGGAGCTCCACGGAAGCCTGGACCGGGTCGTCTGCCTCTCCTGCGGCACGATCAGCTCGCGCCGCGACCTCGCCCGCCGGCTGGAGGAGGCCAACCCGGGCTTCGGGCCGGTGGCCGCCGCGATCAACCCGGACGGTGACGCCGACCTCACCGACGAACAGGTCGGGGACTTCCGCGTGGTGCCGTGCACGGTCTGCGACGGGGTCCTCAAACCGGACGTGGTGTTCTTCGGCGAGGCCGTGCCGCCCCGGCGGGTCGAGCACTGCCGCGAACTGGTCCGCGAGGCCTCCTCGCTGCTGGTCCTGGGCTCCTCGCTGACGGTGATGTCCGGGCTCCGGTTCGTCCGCCAGGCGGACCAGGCCGGAAAGCCGGTACTGATCGTCAACCGGGACCCGACCAGGGGCGACCGGCACGCCGTCACCCGCGTCGCGCTCCCGCTGGGAGACGCGCTCACCGCTGTGGCCGGCCGGATGGGCGTCCCCGTCCCCGACGGTACGGCGGCAAACAGCGAACCTGCCATCGAAGGAGATCCATGTCCCGGACGAGCCGCTCCCCCTTCCTCCTCGCCGGGCTGATGGCCGGGGCCGGGGCTCTCCACCTGGCGGCGCCGAAGGTGTTCGACGGGACAGTTCCGAGGGTCCTGCCCGGTACGCCGCGTGCGTGGACGTACGGGAGCGGGGTGGTCGAGTTCGCGCTCGCCGCCGGGCTCGCCCACCCCCGGACGCGGCGCGTCGCGGCCCGCGCGACCGCCGGGTTCTTCGTCGCCGTCTTTCCCGCCAACGTGCAGATGGCCCTCGACGCGCGGCACCGCCCCGCCCTGTCGAGGGCCGCGACCCTCGGCCGGTTGCCCCTGCAGATTCCCCTGGTCATGTGGGCCCGCAAGGTCGCCCGTGCCGAGGGCGCTTCACCGAAGTGATGCCGCCTGTCGGTCCGCCGGATCAGCGGACCTCGGTGACCCGGTGCTCCTTGAACTTCGCGCAGTTGGAGTTCTCCACCGACACGTACACGTTGCCGATGTTGCCGCCCCAGCTCACGCAGTGGCCCCGGCCGTAGACGTAGCCGGGCCCCGCGTAGGACGTGTAGTTGCCGGAGTCTCCGGCCCACTCGTCGGTGTCGGGGACGTAGACGGACGTGGACATGCTCTTGGCCGCGCCCGGGTTGGCACGGATGGTCGCGACGCAGTTCTTGCCGTTCGCGGAGTTGTAGGTCAGGTAGACGGTGCCCTGCGAGCCGACCGGTGCCGAGTTCACGGTCTTGTAGGCGCTGCCGCAGACCCCCTGCGGCGTGACGTTGGGCGCGGCCGACGCGGTCGTGCTGAGCACAGCGGTGGTGCCCAGTACCAGCGTGGCCAACGCACCGACAGTCGCGACATTACGTACGCTTCGCATATATCCCCCTTGTGGTTCCGAGAGCGGATTACTCCCACTTGATGTGACCCTCGAACGACAAGGATGGTTGTGCCGGATCCACCCGGAGATGCCAAAGCACTCGCGATCGGCACCACTTGGAGAAAGTTCCGCCGGGACCGGTCCGTTTCCGCAGCTCACCGGAGCGGCTAGAGGTCTATACCACTAATGAATCGGAAAACTATTTACCATCCGCGCCCCCCTGTGGCTCACTGTGTCGTGTTCGCGTCATATGGACGCGCGTAGATCCTCTGCACCTCTCCCCCCACCGAGCAGGAGGAATCCATGCTTTCCCGCCGCCTCTCCCTCACGTCGTCGCAGCCAAGACTCACCGTGGCCGGTGTCCTCGGCGTGAGCGCCGCGCTGACGCTCAGCCTGATGTCGGGCACCGCCGCCTCGGCGCCGCTGCCCTCCGACAGCACCGTGCCACTGGGCAAGGGCTACATGGGCGTGGGATACGTCCAGGACAGCAAGGACTTCAAGCCGGACACCCGGCAGCCGGGCCTCGGCTCGAAGCCGGACGCGAACCTCCTGGCGAACCCTGTGGGGATGGACGTCTCCAGCTATCAGGGCAGCATCAACTGGACCTCGGTGCGCGGCGCGGGCATCGAGTTCGCCTGGATGAAGGCGACCGAGGGCACCACGTACAAGGACCCGACCTTCAGCACCAACTACCTGGGCGCCTACAACGCCGGGGTGATCCGGGGCGCGTACCACTACGGGCGTCCCGACGTGTCCGGCGGCGCGGCGCAGGCGAACTTCTTCGCCGACAACGGTGGCGCGTGGTCCCGCGACAACCTGACGCTCCCCGGCGTACTGGACATCGAGGGCACCTGCTACGGCAAGACGCCCGCCGCGATGCAGTCCTGGATCCTCGACTTCTACAACACGTACAAGGCCCGCACCGGCCGTGATGTCGTCATCTACACCAGCCCGAGCTGGTGGAACTCGTGCACCGGCGGCTGGAGCGGGATGTCCGCCAGGAGTCCGCTGTGGGTTGCCCACTGGACTTCCGCGGGCAGCCCCAGCATCCCGACGGGCTTCCCCTTCTGGACGGTCTGGCAGTACACGTCGACCGGCTCGGTCAGCGGCATCTCCGGGAACGTCGACCGCGACCGGTTCAGCGGTGACCGCTCCCGCCTGCTGGCCCTGGCCAACAACACGCCGTGACCGCGGGCCCCGGGGCGCGGTGACCGCAGGCGCGGTGACCGCCCCCGGGGCCGGCTCCGGCCGGGCCCGGCCGGGCGACATCTCGCGAAGGAGAGACCCATGAGCTCGACACCACAGCCGATCAGCAGGCGCGGCGCCCTGCTCGCCGGAACCGCTGCCCTGGCAGGAGGGCTGGGACTGGCAGGCCGTACGGAGGCGGCCGTACGCCTGCCGGAGAGCGCCCGCTTCCCCTTCGCCGCCCTGACCCCGCCGCAGCGCGCCGGCCAGTGTGTCATCCACTCCTACCCCGGGCTCACGCCGCCGGCCCGGCTGATGGATGCGATCAGTGAGGGCCGCAGCGCCGGGGTGATCTTCTTCACGGAGAACATCAAGAGCCTGAGCCAGATCGAGGGCGTCATCCAGGAGATGAACGCCGCGAACGCCGATGCCCCCACGGGCGCCCCGCTGCTCCTGATGACCGACCAGGAGGGCGGCATGGTGCGCCGTCTGCCCGGTGAGCCGGTGCTGTCCGCGAAGGACGTCGGCGCCTCCGCGGACCCGGAGGGGCAGGCGGAGTTCACCGGAGCCGGGGCGGGCATGAACCTCGCGGGCGTCGGCATGAACGTCAACCTGGCGCCGGTGCTCGACGTGTACCGCACGGCGGGCGACTTCACCGACCAGTACGAGCGGTCCTACAGCGAGGACCAGGACGCGGTGGCGGCCTGCGGCTCGGCCTTCATCACCGCGCAGCAGGATGCCGGGGTCGCGGCCACCGCCAAGCACTTCCCCGGCCTCGGCCCCGCCTCCGCCAGCCAGAACACCGATCTGGGTCCCGTAACGCTCGCCACTTCCGCCTCCACACTCCGCAGCGTCGACGAGGCGCCCTACCGGGAGGCGATCTCCGCCGGGACCAAGCTCGTCATGCTGTCCTGGGCCGTCTACCGGGCGCTGGACGCGAACCGGCCCGCCGGCCTGTCCCCCACTGTGATCGGCGAGCTGCGCGACCGGCTCGGCTTCCGGGGCGTGACCGTCACCGACGCCCTGGAGGCCGGGGCCCTCAAGGCCTACGGCTCCACGGCGCAGCGCGCCGTACTGGCCGCGGCGGCCGGTATGGACCTGGTCCTGTGCTCGGCCCGGGACGCCGCTCAGGGGGATGCGGCGGTGACCGCGCTGGGCGAGGCGCTGACGGCGGGCACCCTCGACGGGGCCCACTTCGACGCCGGTGCCGCACGTGTCAGGGCGCTCCGCAACGGCCTGGCCTGAGCCCCGGCCCGGCGGCCGATATCGCGGCCGCTATCGGTTCGATCACGCCAAGGTCCGGCCAAGGACCGGTAATAGGGTCACCTGATAGCTTAGGCCGAATCGCAGGCCGGAACGGAGGTACGAGGGGCAGTCCGACCCTGACCCGGGCAAGGGCACCCCTCAGATCACGATGCTGCAAGTACACAAGCTTGAGCGCTACAAGGACGATCAGGGAAACGAGATCGTCTATGACGGTGAGATCCGTGAAGCCAAGATCGATATCCGGTTCAAGGGATCGAACAACAGACTTGTCATCAGCCCCAAGGCTGACGTCAAGGACCTGCTCGTCACCTTCGCCGGGGACAACGGCCAGATAGACATCGAACAGACCACGAAGAAGCGCGCAGGTCTCCGCTTCGAGCTGCGCTGCGGGCACGAGTCCCGGATCCGGATCGGCGAGAACGTGGGCTGTGCCGGCCGCACCTTCCTCTCCGCCGTCGAGGGTGTGTCGGTGACGATCGGTGCCGATGTGATGTTCGCCAAGAACATCGAGGTACGCGGTGACGACACCCACCCGATCTTCGACGTGCACACCGAGAAGCGGGTGAACCCGTCGCAGTCGATCGTGGTGGGCGAGCACGTCTGGATCGCCAAGCACGCGGTCGTGATGGGCGGCGTCACCATCGGCAACGGCTCGGTGATCGGCTTCCGTTCCATCGTCACCTCGTCCATACCCAACAACTGCATCGCGGTGGGAGCGCCGGCGCGGGTGGTACGGCGGGACATCGCCTGGGAGCGTCCCGAGGTCGTTTCCCGCAGCCCCAACGAGCTGTATCCGCGCAAGGGCGAGAAGTCCGCGCAGTACTGGAACCCCACCTCCGGGGAGGACGTTCCGGGGAAGCCGGTCATCCGCCAGCAGCCCAAGGCTCAGCGGCGGTTGCTGGCCCGGGTCCTGCCGGGCCCGGTGCGGCGGATGGCCAGGAAGTTCCGATCCACCTGACGCGCACACCCGCCGCGCTTCGGTGACATCGCGCGAAACGGCCTCGGGGCCCCCCGGGGGGGGGGGGGCGGGGGCGGGGGGGGGGCGGGGGGGGGTGGGGGGGGGCGGGGGGGGGGGGGGGGGGGGGGGGGGGGGTGGGGCACACGGGG